>NZ_JABANZ010000036.1:0-995 GCF_013074405.1 Erwinia sp. JH02 | reverse complement strand
TGTAAGTATCCCGGCAAAACGGCCCATTCACTTTTAGAGATCTTCCGACATACTGATTATGTCACCTGTGGAGATAGCTATGCGTAAGATCCGATTCACTGAACACCAGATTATCGCCGTTCTGAAGTCCGTCGAAGCCGGACGAACCGTCAAAGATGTCTGCCGTGAGGCCGCGATATCTGAAGCCAGCTATTACAACTGGAAGGCCAAGTATGGCGGGATGGAAGCGGCCGATATTAAAAAGATCAAAGATCTGGAAGACGAGAACCGGCGGCTCAAACAGATGTTTGCCGATCTCAGTCTGGAATGCCGGGCGTTGAAAGATGTTATCGAAAAAAAGCTTTAAAACCAGCGATAAAGCGTGAACTCGTCCGCTATCTGACGGCGCATTTTGCCATGAGTTTACGCCAGGCCTGCAGGACGTTATCGCTGAGCAGGACGGTATATTTTTATCAGCCTGATACCCGGCGTGATGAACCGGTGATCCAGGCGCTGACTGAACTGGCAGAACGCTATCCGCGCTACGGTTTTAAGAAGCTTTTTCAGGTGCTTCGCAGGCACGGTAATGCCTGGAACCATAAACGCGTTCACCGGATTTACTGCCTGCTGAAACTGAATTTTCGTCGTAAGGGTAAACAACGTCTGCCGGTGCGCAACCCGACCCCGCTGGCAACACCGCAAGCGTTAAACCAGAGCTGGTCGATTGATTTTATGCACGATGCACTCGTCTGCGGCAGACGCTTTCGAACCTTCAACGTGGTGGATGATTTTAACCGTGAGGTGCTGGCGATAGAAATCGACCTGAATATTCCAGCTCAGCGTGTCGTCCGGGTACTGGACAGGATAGTAGCAAACCGCGGATATCCTCTGAAGATGCGGATGGATAACGGGCCAGAACTGGTCTCACTGGCACTGGCGCAGTGGGCGGAAGAACACGGGGTGATGCTGGACTTTATCAAACCGGGTAAGCCGACCCAGAATGCCTTTATCGAACG
>NZ_JABANZ010000035.1:0-1225 GCF_013074405.1 Erwinia sp. JH02 | reverse complement strand
GCTGTGAGTTCAACGGGTCGATGCAACGCTATCCTTAATCAAGGGGGACGTTGCTATGAAACGAAGAACGCGCATTTACTACACGCCAGAACAGAAAGCGATTATCTGGGACAGATATAAGCAGGGGGATTCCCTGCATGATATCGCCAGAATGTTCGACAGATATCATTCTTCCATTATGCCCACTATCCACCAGACAGGCGGCTACCGTCCTCCCGTGCGAAAACGGCACCGATTAGCGCTTTCGCTTGATGAAAGAGAGGAGATATCCAGAGGGCTGGTAGCAAAACTCAGTATCAGGGACATCGCCGCCAAATTATCAAGAGCGCCCTCAACGATTAGCCGCGAGGTCAGGAGGCACGGTGGTGCAAAACAATACCGTGCAGCAAAAGCCGATGCTACTGCGTGGGTAAATGCGCTGAGACCAAAACCTTGCAAGCTAATTGAAAGCCCCGCATTGTGTAAAATCATTGCAGAGAAGATGCATCAGGACTGGTCGCCGGAACAGATCGCCGGTTGTCTGAAACGCTGTTATCCGGATAATCAGGAAATGCATGTGTCACACGAAACGATTTATAAAACGCTTTTTATACAAACCCGGGGAGCATTAAAAAAAGAGCTGCAGCAATGCCTCAGAAGCGGAAGAGCAGTGCGTAGATCCAGAACGTCATCGCTTAAAGGGAAAGGATTAGGGTCAATCCCGAACACGATACCTATCAGCGAAAGGCCACCAGAGGCCGCTGACAGAGCCATTCCAGGTCACTGGGAAGGTGACTTGATTCAGGGCTCGAAAAACTCCTATATCATCACCCTCGTAGAACGTCATTCCCGTTTTGTTATGCTGGCGAAGATCAGAGACAACAAGACCATAACGGTTATATCTGCACTCATCAGACAAGCCCGGGAATTACCTGCTGAGCTTTATAAAACATTAACTTGGGATCGTGGCGCTGAAATGACCAGCCACACACGATTTACTGTAGCGACAGACATTCAGATTTATTTTTGTGATCCTCAATCTCCCTGGCAACGTGGCTCAAATGAAAATACGAACAGATTGCTCAGACAATATTTTCCAAAAGGAACTGACTTATCGGTTCACAGCCAGCAAAGACTTAACAGTGTTGCCAGACAGCTCAACGAAAGGCCGAGAAAAACGCTAGATTATGAATCACCCGCAGAACGGTTCAATAAGTGTGTTGCGTCCATCAGTTGAACTCACAGC